>NZ_JBEZJQ010000001.1:541591-572929 GCF_040653135.1 Actinomadura sp. NPDC048021 | reverse complement strand
GCGCCCGTGGGGCTGTGGGGGTTGGGGGGGGGGGGGGCGGGCCTGCCTGCGGCGCGCGCCGGGCGCCCTTTAGTCTTTGGGGCTATGAGCGGGCGCGGCCCGCGGGCCGCGCCGGTGGCGTGCGGTCAGCGTTCGACGAGCCGCTCCGGCGCGGCGGACGGCCCCGTGACGGCGTACCGCAGCGCCGCCGGGAGCCGCGTCTCCGGGTTGGCGATGAGGCCGCCGACCTGCCCCGCGCCCGCCATCTCCTCGGCCACCGCGCCCGGGCGCACGCCGAGCACGTAGTCGGCCTCCATCGGGCTCACCGCGGTGACGCACCCGGGGGGCAGCGTCGCGTACGCGCCGAGGAAGACGCGGCTGCCCTCCGGGATCAGCGAGGCGAGCGCGCGGAGGACGATCCGCGCGGCCGGGCCGGTCACGGTCACGGTCTGCATCTGCTGCAGCGCCTGCCGGATCCGGGCGAGCTGCTCCCCGCTGACGACGCCGCTGGCGACGAGGGCGTTGGTCTTCGGGACCACGCCGTTGCGCCGGCTGATCACGACGGAGTCGTTCACCTTCGACACGACGAGGCCCCGCTTCTCCCGGGAGGCCGTGATCGTCTTGACGGCCCGGCGGGACGCGGCGAGGCTCGGGAACCCCGGGATCTGGTGGATGCCGCGCGCTCCGCAGACGGTCACCTGGGTCCCGTGGACGTGCACCTCGTCGATCGTCTCGTCGCGCATCAGCTCGCCGAGCAGGTGCGTGCCGTTCAGGACGTGGTAGACCCTGCTGGCCATGGCCGGATCCCCGCCGGTGTGCCGGGTGAGGACCTCCAGCCAGAGCTCGGCCACGCGCGGGCGGAGGCTGGTGGCGATCCGCTCGGCGGTGGCCCACGCCGGGTCCGCCGCGGGCGGGGGCGGGGGCGTGGTCCCTTCCGCGGGCTCCTGCGAGGCCGGTGCGGCCTGCGGGGCGTCAGTGGTCTGCGGAGCCTCAGTGACCTGGGGGGTCTGCGTAGTTTGGGGGGCCTGCGTGGTCTGGGGGGCCTGCGTGGTCTGGGGGACCTGCGTGGTCTGCGGTGCCTGGGCGGGGGCCGCGGCCTGGAACCCCTGCCCGGCCGTTCCGAAGGGCGTGCTGCGCGTCATCCGGTGATCTTGCGTGGACGCGGGGGTCCACGCCGGGGCGTCCGCCTTCGGAGCCGAGGGGGTCTCGGCGCTCTGCGCCGGCTCGGGGTCCTGGGGAGGCTGCTCCGCCGGCGCCTCCGCCGGCGCTTCCGGCTCCTGCTCCGGGGGCTCTGCCTGCGCCTCCGGCTTCGCGGCGGCCGGCGGCGCCTCGGCCGGCGCCCCGCCCGCCCCGGCCGCCGCCTGGTCGGCCGGTGCTCCGGCGGACGGCTGCGCCGCCGCGGGGGCCGCGCCGTTGGCGGAGTCGTCCCAGGCGGAGAACAGCGACGCCCAGTCGTCCTGCGGGCTCCGCTGGTCGGTCTCGGTCTCGGAGCCCGCGGCGGCGCCCGTGTCCGCCGGAGCGGGGGCGCCGGTCACCAGGAGCTTGTCCTGGGAGGGTTGCTCTTCCGGCCCGTCGTCCTCCTCCTGGCCGACGCCGATGGCCGCCCAGAAGTCCATTCCGGTGGCGGGCTCATTTTGCGCTGCCATATGGCCGCTTCCTTTCTCGTGAGAGGGCCGGATCAAAGATGATCACTTGGGGTCCATGCCGAGGATCCTCTTCAGGAGGCCGCCCCGGTTGCCCGCCGGCTGCGCGGCCACGGCCTGGCCGAACACCGGGTCCCCGGTGACGAACTGGAGGATCTCACGGAAGGTGACGTCCAGGTCCGGGCCGATCTGCAGCGCGTTCAACCGGCGGTTGTTGGCGGCCTGCGTCCACTCCAGGTCCTCGGGGATCATGCCGACGAACCGCCAGCCGGGCATGAGGTCCATGACGTCCTCCGGGCTGCAGTCCACGTCGGCGCGGGCCCGGTTGAGGATGAGCGACAGCTTCTCGGGGTCCACGCCGCCGCTCCGGGAGTGCCGCGGCATGGTGATCGCGCTGAGCCAGGCTCGGGCGGCCTCCAGCGTCACCCGGTTGGGCTCGACCGGGACCAGGATCGCGTCCGCCTCGGGCAGGACCAGGTCGGTGAACGTCATGTGGTAGAGCTCGGCGACGGGCGTGTCGACGAACACGAAGTCGAACGCCTGCCGCAGGACCGCGATGATCCGCCGGTACAGCATCGCGTTGATCAGTGCCGGGTCGGCCATGGTGATGTCCTGCGGCCCGAGCAGCGTGAACAGGTCGGCGTCCGGGAGGTGCGCGAGATGGGCGCGCACGTTCTCGACCCTGAGCGATCCGTTCGACCGCAGCAGGTCGAGGATCGTCGGCGACTCCACGTTCAGGTACCGCGCGACGTCGGCCTGCTGGAAGTTGGTGTCGACCAGCGCCACCCTCCCGGGCCGGCCAGCCGCGTGCAGATGCCTGGCCGCGTAGACCGACAGGTTCACGGCCGTGGTGGTCTTGCCCACGCCGCCCTTGGCGGAGGCGATGGCGATGACCCGGCCGAGGGCCGGGGCGGGTTCCTCCGCCCTGACCAGCGCGGCGGCGGGCGTCTGCTGCGGCCCCGGCCATCCGTTCGAGACGGGCTGGGCCGGCATCGCGTTGTGGTCCTGCCTCGTCGCGGACTCCGGGGCCGGGGCGGGCTCGACCTGGCCTCCGGGGACGGGCTGCTGCCCCGCGAACCCCTGCTGACCCGGCGCGGCCGCCGGCCACGGCTGGGAGACGGGAGCCGGGGCGGAGGGCGCGGGCGGTTCGACGGCCTGCGGAGGCGCGGCCCCGGGCGGCTGCGCGAAGGACGGCGGCTGCGCCGGGTTCGGGTTCCAGCCGCCGGCGGAGGTCTGGCCGGTGGCGGCGGGCTGCTCGGGCGGCGCCGGCGCCGGTGGCTGCGCAGCGGGTGGCTGCGCGGCCGGGGGCTGCGCGGCCGGGGGCTGCGCGGATGGTGGTGGGGCGGTCGCGAACGGTTGGGCCACCGGCTGCCGGCCCGCGGCGGGCGGCTGGGACGCGGCCGGAGGCGGCGCCGCGGCCGGAGGCGGTGCGGCGGGCTGGGCCGGGGGCTTGCCGGCGATGCCGAACAGCGCCAGCAGGTCCGACATCTTCAGCTGCCCGCCGATGACGTGGACGCCCGGGGCGAAGGCGTCGCCGCGATCCGCGAAGTACCCGTGCACGAGCACGGTGAAGCCGCGGCCGGCGAGCCCGTTCGCCAGAACGGCCACGCCCGCGCCCGGAAGGTCCTCGACGAACCCCGGGGCGAACATGAAGGCGGCGGGGGAACCGACCCGCCCGCTCTTGGACAGGTCGCGAAGTTCCGCCGCGGAGGCGGCGTCGTACACCGCGGAGAACCGGCCGGTATCCCGCAAACTCCGGGCGACGCCCGGATCCCCCGCGACGACGAGGTTCGGCGCAATTGCCATCACTCAGTGTCCTCAGCGCTCTGGTTGTCACCCGGTCGGCGAAGCGGCCGGAATCTCTCTTAGCGACTGTGCGGACAATGACGGATGCCGCCAGCCCCGGATGCCGGACTGTCTCCCTGAGAGCCAACACGACCTGGGAGATGACAACACATGGTCAACCTGAGGGCGGCGCTCGGACGTCTCACCGGGACCAGCCGCGCAGGCCGTTCCGAGGCCGACACCGCCACCATGTGGACCACTCCTTACGCCTGGCGGACCGCCGACGGCGTCTACGTCGGCTACAACGGCGAGGTGTGGATGTACCGCACCGTGCGGTTGTCGCCGATGAAATGGGAGGACCCGGCGGAGCAGCTGTCGCTGGCGGCGCCGCTGTCCAGGCTTCTCGGCGACCTGGGCCGGACGTCCCGGCAACCCGTGGGCGGCCTGGCGACCCTGTCCAACAACCGCAACGTCCACCTGGTCTCGATCACCTGGGACGACCTGGTCACGCCGCCCAAGGAGAACACCGAGGAGCTGCGCGCCTACCAGGCCGAGGCGTTCGGCTTCCTGGCCCCCAAGCGCGTCCTGTTCGTCGGCGTGCAGCTCAGGTCGTCGCTCATGGACAAGACGTCCCGGGCCGGCAAGGGCTCGCAGGGCGGCATGGCGACGTTCCAGGCCTTGACGGATCTGGTCAAGGACTCCATGGCGGACGACGTTCCCGACCTGGCCGACTTCCGCAAGGACATGGAGCACCTCGAAGGGATCTTCAAGCGGGCGGACGCGCAGCTGCCGACCCGGCAGGAACTCGACCAGCTGGAGTCCTGGTACAACCTCGGGCGCGGGCCGGACGCGGTGATCGAGGAGATGCCGACCCGGCTCGGCGTCACCGGCATCGGCGAGCTGGAGATGGCCGCGGTCATGCGGTTCGACCAGCCGATCATGCCGTCCCCGGAGGCCCAGTGGGCGCTGGACGTGATCAGCCACCCCGGCGACGCCCCGCACGTCATCTCCATCCGGGCCGAGCTCGAACCGGCGAACCTGACGCGGGCCCGGGCCCGCCGGGCGCAGCGCCGGATCATGAACAACATGGAGGAGGAGCGCAAGACCCAGGACCTGGAGAAGGTCGAGCTGTCCCAGACCTTCCAGCAGGCCAAGGAGGTCGAGGACTACCTCGCGAACTCCAACCAGCCCATGCTGGCCAGGTGCAGCTTCGTCATGGCGCGGGAGGTGACCGACGCCACCGAGACCTACATGGAGTTCCTCGCCCAGTACTACGGGATCCAGATGAAGGCGCTGGAGCACCGCCAGATCCAGGCGCTGGAGGAGACCCTGCCCTGCTCCTCCGTCCGGGTGAACCCGTTCCTGCAGGACGTCAACGTGCCGATGGTCTCGCACGCCGGGCTCCAGGCGTTCTCCGACCTCGGTGACGACATCGGCGTCTACGGGGGGCTCATCGACCCGGACGGCACGCCGTTCTTCGTCGACCCCCTCGGCGCTCCGCGCAAGAACCTGCCGCCGGTCTTCGGGATCTTCGGCGACCCGGGCAGCGGCAAGACCTTCTTCGCGCAGTCCGTCGCCACCCAGGCCGCGCTGAACGGCCTGCCGGTGATCTTCGTGAACCCGAAGGGCGGCGACTCCCTCTACGGGATGGTGGACTACGTCCAGAGGCTGGGCATCCCCGCCGGGCGCGTGTCGATGTCGGCGCTGGAGGAGTCGCCCGGGGCCTTCGACCCGTTCCGGTACGCGCCGCCGACGATCGCGGCCGAGATCGCGAACGTGCACATCCTGTCCGCGCTGGACGACTCCCGCGACGGTCTGTCGCTGTCGGAGCGGCTCGCGCTCGGCTCCGGGCTGAAGCGGGGCGCGCTCAACGGCGCGCGCTGCGTCTGGGACGCCCTGAAGTACGTCCCCGGTGACGACGCGGACCGGGTGCGCGGCCTGGTGGAGCAGCAGATGGAGGCGTCCTCGATGTTCTCCCTCGGCATCGCCCTCCAGCCGCTGCCCCGCCTGGACATGTCGCAGCGGCTCACGCTGGTCGACTTCGACCGCGAGCTCGGCCTGCCGGAGGGCAAGACGCCGAGCGAGTACTCGGTGTCGGAGCGCATCGCGCTGGCGGCGGTGCGCCTGGTCATCCGCGCCTCGCTGGAGATCCTCATCGCCAACCGCTCGGGCGTGCTGATCGTGGACGAGGCGTGGACCTTCCTCTCGCAGGCCGAGGGCCTGGCCTCGCTGCAGCGCATCTCCCGCGAGGGCCGGTCGCTGAACATCATGCCGGTGTTCCTCACCCAGCGGATCGCGGACGTGGTCACCAAGGACCTGGAGTCCTACCTGAGCCGCGTGCTGGTGCTCAAGCTGAACGAGAAGCGCGAGGCGGAGACGGCGCTGCGGCTGTGCGGCCTGCAGCCGACCGCCGAACGGCTCGCGCAGATCCGCGAGTTCGGCCCGCTGCCGCCGGAGGACGGCAAGCCGGCGCGCTGGGCCCGAGGGATCTTCCGTGACCTGTTCGGGCGGCACGCGCAGGTCGTGCTCGGCCCCACGCCGCCCGAGGCGGCGGAGGCGTACAGCACGAACCCGGAGGACCGCCGCAGGCGCGAGGAGGCCCGCAAGCAGCGCGAGGAGGCCGAGCGGGCCGAGTACGAGGCGGCCGTCACCGCGGCCGCGCAGATCGACCAGGCCGCCGCGCCGCCGGGGCAGAACGGCGCGGCCCAGGCCCCGGCGGGCGAGGACATCGGCGCCGCGGCGCACACGGGGCACGACGTCAACGCCGCGCCGCCGCAGACGGGGGAGGGGCAGAACCAATGGCTCGTCGGCTGAGGCCCGGTCGTGGGCGTTCCGGTGACCCCCGGAAGGGGAACCCCCGCGGCCAGGGGGAGTCGGGCGGCGCCAAGGCGGCGCGCCAGAGCCCGCGCCGCGGACTCCAGCTGCTGGTGTGGGCGCTGGCGCTGACCGTCTTCGGCGGTCTGGCCCTGCTCTCCGGACAGACGGGGGGCTTCGGGTCCGGAGGCCAGTCGTCACGGGCGGCCGCATCGCCCGCGCCGGTCACGTCATCTGCGCCGGTCACGTCATCTGCGCCGGTCACGTCATCTGCGCCGGTCGCGTCGTCCGTGCCGGTGGCGCAGCCCGGGACGGGCTCCGACGGGCGCCTGCTCGCCGCGCCGCTGCGGCCCGACCCGGGGGAGCCCACCGGGTCGACCGACGTGTGCTCGAACTACAAGGAGCAGAGGGACTTCCTGCCGCTGCACCGGTGGACGTCCTTCGAGCTCTTCGTGGTGGACAACGCCCGGATCTTCAAGACCCAGCGGTTCGTCTCGATGATCGCGGGCTTGATGTTCATGGCGGCCGGGCTCTGCTGGCGGATCATCGGCACGCTGATGGGGTTCGGCTACTCGTTCGACATGATCTGCCAGACGGACGCGGCGAAGGCGATCAACTCCGTCGTGCGGACCTTCTCGCTCTACGCGGCCTGGTTCCTGATCCCCGCATGGCTGTTCGTGCTGGCGGCGGTGGTCAAGAGGTGGTCCGCCACCGGCGGCAACCGCAAGGGGCCGGCCGCGGCGATGCGGCTGGTCGCGGTGTTCCTGGCGGCGAACGGGCTGGTCTTCTTCATGGGCGACCAGGCCGACAAGCACCAGGACAACCCGACGGCGCCGTACACGGCGCCGTGGATGGCGACGACCGTCCAGGGCTGGTTCGGTGTCGCCTCGTCCTCGCTCAACAGCCTGCAAAAGATCGGCAGGTTCAACGAGGGCAAGGACACTAATCCGGTCTTCTACGACAACCAGGGCGGCGGGACCGGCAAGGTCACCTGCGCGGCCCTCGACGCCACGCTCTACGACCAGTACGAGAAGGGCAACGGAGCGGCGAGCTCACTCGGCGACAACGGCACGACGACGCTGATGCAGGTGAGCAAGATGTGGGAGATCTCGCTCGTCCGTTCCTGGCAGACCGCGCAGTTCGGCGAGGGCACGAAGGACTATCCCTCGCCGGCGCACGCGTCGTGCCGCTTCCTCGAAGCCAAGGCCGACGTGTCCTCCGCGAGCAAGATGAAGGCCTACGACCTGTCGGTCGGACTCAAGGAGAACACCACCAAGCCGGAGATGGCGCGCGGGTACTTCATCTCCCCCGGCGCGGACGAGCAGATGATCTTCGTCGCCTGGGGCGCCTGCAAGGGACCCGACAGCGGGGACGGGGGAGGGGCCAAAGAGCAGCCCCTCATCGACCAGTGGAACGCGCCCGACATCGACGACGCGAAGAAGGCGTGCGGGAAGCTTTTCAGCAACAAGGGCTACGAGAACGACAAGAGCGGCACCCAGCTCAGCGTCGCCGGCATCGACGTTCTCTGCTTCATGTGCGACAACGGCACGATGGGGCCGTTCTACTTCAACGGCGACGACGAACTCAAGGACAAGCTCGGGAAATGCTACGCGAGCCAGCCGGCCTGCCAGGCCGACTGGAACTTCGTGAGCGCCTGGCTGGGCAAGAACCAGGCCCAGCGTCTCACCCAGGGCCTGCTGTCGATGATCGTCGCCTTCGTCTTCCTGTTCGTCATGGGACCGATGGCGATAGGTATGACGGTGTCAAGTGTGGGCTTGGCAGGCCTGGTCATGATATTGCCTATAACATTTTTGCTGATCGGGGCGGGTCTGCCGCAGGGAATGCGGGTGCTCAAACTCACCGGCGCGGCGGCGGCGGGTGATTTCCTCTTCACCCTGGGTCTCACATTCCTGACGATGTTCACCGACACCACGTACCAGGCCATCGAGGCGACGACCAACGACGCGACACCGAACTTCTTCCAGCAGGTCGCGCAGGGCGCGGCCCCTCTGGTCGCGCTGTTCCTGTTCAAGAAGATCAGCAAGATCCTGAGCCTGGGGGACATCTCCACCACCAGCGGGGCCACGGGATTCGCCACGGCCATCGTGATGCGGAGCAGCGGCGACCCGAGGCTGTCGCGCAACGCCGGTCAGCAGGTGTCCCAGCGCCTCGCCCGCCTCGGCGTGGGCCGGGCGCGGCTGGGCGCCCTGGACGAGCGGTCGCTGCAGCGGCGCATGCTCGACAACCGCGCGACGCGGGCGGTGGCCGGCGCCGCGAAGCGGCGTGCGCAGCGGGCCGCCCGCCCGGTCACCGACTGGGCGAAGGACAAGTACGACGGCGGACGCGCGCGCCTGCAGCGCAGTGTCATGAATCTGCAGCACAAGGCCGCGTCCGGCTCGCCCAAGCAGCGCGCGGCGGCGTACGCGGGGCTGACCGCGGGCCTGGCCGGGCTGACGATGATGGCGCCGCCGGCGGTGCTGGCGACCCTGCCGCTGATGGCCTTCACCGGCGCCGCCGCGTCCGTCCGCGGCGGCCAGGCGCTCGGCGACGCGATCGGCCCCAAGATGCTCGGCAAGGGTGCGGCAGGCGCGTCCGGTCCGCCGCTCGCGGCCGGGATGCCCACGGCGGCCAGTGCCCGGACGGCCATGCGGGAGGCCGACGACTGGCACCGCAACATCATCAGGGTGAGCGACCCCGAGGAACGCCAGAGACTGATCGCCGAGCGCACCGAGGACGTGTTGAACGCGAGGCGGGCTCGGCTGTGGGGCGCCGGGCAGCCGAACGGGCTCCACCCCGACTTCACGGGCTTCGACAACGAGGCGGAGATGGAGCGGGGACGTAAGCAGATGGCGGACGAGATGGGGCTGAAGCCCGACGACATCCTCATGGGGATGAGCGGGCAGGCCCTCCCCGCTCCGCCGAAGTTCGACAGGGTGACCGGACGGATGGTGTACCCGGAAGGGCTCACCCCCGAGCAGTTCGGCCACTGGATCTACCACATGGACCCGTACACCCTGGAGAAGAAGCCGGGGGAGACCAACGACCAGCAGATCGCCCGGCTGGTCGCGCAGGCGGCCGAGCGCGGGTACGTCACCTCCGACGGCCAGGACGTCGACGTGCTGCTCGCCAACGGGTTCGACACGCGCCTTCCGGAGGTGCGCGAGCGGGTGGCGCACGTCGTGTCGGGGGGCAAGGACCCGGAGATCCAGGGGATCCGCATCACGTCCCGCCGGGCGGAGGACGTCGCGGTGTCGGCGAGCCGCGAGTGGGCCAAGATCGACGCGGTGATACCGCCCATGCCGACCTCGCCGCCCACGGTCCACCTGCAGGGTCCGTCCCAGAACGTGATGGACGTGGGCGACGCGGCGCGCCAGGACGTCGTCGGCGGCTTCAGCAACGTCAGGGTCAACTCCGGAACGGCGGGGGAGGCCTGGCAGCAGATGCAGCGGCAGGCCGGCGAACTCCGCAACCTCCTCCAAGAGCTCAATGACATCAACGCCGCGCAGGCCTCGGGCTTCGGAGCCGACTTCCAGGTCGATCTCGGCTCGTTCCGCCGGCAGATCCAGGACGGCGTGCGGAACTTGGAGAACGTGGGCACGCAAGTGCGTGACGCGATCGACGCGTTCTCCGGGGCGCAAGGCGTCTGCGAACTCCAGGTCCGCGCCGCCGGATCGGGGGGAGGCGCGATCGACATGAGCGAGATCGCGCGATTGGCCGACCGGTTCACGGCGAAGATGCGGCGGGACCAGCAGCAGTTGCACGAGGAGGTCGAAAGGCTGTTCGGCGCCCTGTCCCGGCCGCTGGACGACGCGGACGGCGCCGGCTCGATGATGGACGCCGTCGACCGGCTCACCGACCTCCTCTCGCGGCGCATCTCCCGCGAGGAGCGGAGCGGCCAGAGCGTGGCCGACAGGATCAGGGACATGGAAGAGGCGTTCAGGAACAGCGCGTCGATGTCTCAGAGCGACCCCCGGATGTCGTCGAGCCAGAGCCAGCCGGCCGACATCCGCCACATCATGAGGGAGATGTTCAGC
The DNA here is from genome assembly GCF_040653135.1 of Actinomadura sp. NPDC048021. Taxonomy (NCBI): domain Bacteria; kingdom Bacillati; phylum Actinomycetota; class Actinomycetes; order Streptosporangiales; family Thermomonosporaceae; genus Actinomadura; species Actinomadura sp. NPDC048021. The sequence continues at coordinate 562,674 of NZ_JBEZJQ010000001.1, read as the reverse complement.
CGGCAGATGAGCGGGAGATGAGCGGGACGTAGTCCCGGGATCCTTCGCCCGAACGCAGAACCGGCCCCCACCCTCTCGAGGGTGGGGGCCGGTCGGTGTCGGTGTCGGCGTTCACGTTCACCCGCCGACGTGCTCGCAGGCGTTGACGCCCTGCGTGCGGCAGTCCGTGTACTTCAGGTCGTACTCCGCCACCTTGTCCCAGAACTCCTTCGGGGACGTGATGCGCGTCCACTCATGCAGCGCCACACCGGTGAGGGTGTCGGCGAGCTGGAGGTGGTCGTTGGAGACGGTGACCTCGATGTCGCCCCCGGTGTCCCGCAGTCCGCTGAACACGAACCCGGAACCCGTGCCGTAGCCGGTGAAGGGCTTCGGGTCCTCCGGGAGCTTGGTGCCGGAGCCGGACCAGGTGACCTGGGTGTAGTCCCCGGTCACCTGCTTGCCCACGCCGCGGTAGGCCTTGAAGTGCAGCAGGCCGAACTTGCTGCCCTCCGAAGCCCACGCGAAGTACTCGTCGTACTGGGGCTGGGTCGGGTTCGCGGTCGTGCGACCGGGTCGGCCGTCGTCGTGCTCCGTGCCCGAACTCGTCAGGGTGATGCCGATTGCCGCCGCGATCGCGACGACCACGGCGAGGAGACCGAGTACGATTGCCAGATTCTTGGGCTTCACGCTTGTCACGGTTAGTCCTTCCGGGGAAGGCGCGAGAAGCCGGCGGATGGACCCGGCTTCTGTGCGCGTCTGATGAGACGCAAACGGGGCCGGGTCGGCTCTGTTTGCAATGTGCCCGTCAATTGTCGCGCACTACGCACCTACTTGCAAGCGGACGGTTCCTTGTGTTCGTTTCCGGGAGGCTCGCGTATCGAGCGCCGACGCCGACGGGAAACGGCCGTTACGCCGTTTCCGCATGTTTTTTGTCACGCGGAAACGGCGTCAGTCGCGGATTGGCTTATCACACCTTGCTGGCGTCGACCCAGCCGGACCAGACGGCGCTGTCGTAGGCGCGCTCGACCCTGGAAACGTCCGTGCTGGTGTTGGTGTGCACTTTGTAGCCGTCGGCCAGTTGCATGGCCACATGACCATAAGTGGGTTCCACCAGGTCGCCGGGCTTCAATTGGCTGAACGGGATGTTGTGCACCCAGGACACCTGCCGGAGTGTATGGGTGGTGGGGGCGTTGCCCTGGTACAGGTTCGGAATCGCGCCGCTGTCGCGGTAGGCCCTGGAGACGAAGCTGGAGCAGTCGGCCGAGTTTCCGCTGTTGCGAGTCGGGCCCGCGCTCGGATTGGTGTTCTGGGTGTAGATCCAGTTGAGGTGGGTCAGGGCCCATTTGATCGCCATCGCGGCCTGCGGGGTGCGGGCCTGGGCGACCGAGTCCACGCACAGCTTGCGGATGCCGATCTCCTTGGCCCCCTGGCGCAGGGTGTTGCCCGGGGCGTTCTCGGGGCACCCGTCGGGCCCGACCGTCACCTGCACGGTGCCGGTGTCCAACGTGCCGCCGCCGCCGGTCGCGAGCGACCCGATCAGCTTGCCTGCGCTGTCGAACGGGGGGATGACGCCGCCGAAGAACCAGGCGTACTCGACGGCGACCTGCTCCAGGGGCAACAGGATCCCCTGCGTGTTGCTGAGCCGGGTCCACGCCTCGGTCGCGTCCGGGGCGATCGGCGCGCCGACCGGCTTCAGCGGGCGCAGCGCCAGTCGCGGAATGACGAGGGTGTCCTCACCGACGACCGGCGGGGTCTCCTTGTTGGCCTCCTCCCTGCCCTGGTAGTAGTTGCCCAGGCCGTTGAGGTTGGTGCTGTCCGCCCCGCTCCCCGCCAGGTCCGCGGCGATCTGGGAGAGGGTGCTGTTGTAGCCGGGGGCCCAGGAGCCGATCATGCATGCGGGGTCGTCACCCGGGTCGGTGATGCCGTGGGCCTTCTCGACCGCATCCAGCTTCGGCTGCCACTCGCTGTACACCTTGTCGACGCCCGGCGGCTTGTCCAGCGACGCGAACTCGTTGGCGTACGGGGCGACGTCGGTCAGGAACTTCCTCATCACCGCGATGCACTTGTCGGACGCCTCGAAGGACTCCTGCCCGGGCCCGATCAGCGAGAACAGCTTGAGGTCGGTGCCCATGGCGATGCTGAGCTTCTGCCAGCCGCCGACCATCGGCTGGAAGACGCCGAGGTCCTTCGGGCGGTCCTCCGGCGGGACCTTCTCGACGGAGAGCACCAGCTTGGCGGCGCCGGCGATGTTCTTGTCCACATCGCACCGGTCCTCGACGCCGGCCTCCTCCGCCTCCTTCTTGGTCATCGGGAAGATCCCCTGGCGCGAGTCCTTCTTGTCGTCGCACCCCTCGGTCTTCCACTTGCCGGCTCCATAGCTGACCGACATCGCCTCGTTGACGAGGGTTTCAACGGCGGCGGGCCTGTTGTCCTCCACCGTGTACTTGAACTGCCCTTCCTGGTACTTGCCGTCGGTGACCAGGTAGAGGTTCTGGATGCGGTTGGTCTCGCAGCGCCAGACCGTAATGATCTTGAAGCTGACCGACCACGGCTTCTCGGGGTCGTCCGGCGCAGGGACGGCGCAGGGACCGTCGGGGTTGGCGGTCCGCTCCATGAAGATCCCGGAGGTCGCGATCGCCTTGCTCCAGTACTTGCGGGCCTCCGCCTGGTCCTTCTCGTTGCCGTCGGCCTTCCACTGGGGGCTCTTCGGGTCGCGGTGGACCTTCTCCGCCGCCTTGACCAGCTCGAAGGCGACGAAGTACGAGGACTGGCAGGGATTCTGCGGATCGAGGCCGTGCATCCGCATCTGGCCCGCCGCGGCGGGCGTGAGGAGGTACGGCCCGGTGCCCTGGTTGTCCTTGCCGCCGATGTCGGGGTCGGGGTTGGCGACGTCGCAACCCCAGGCGTAGACGCCGGCGCTCGCGGCCCCCGGCGATCCCGCGGCCGCACGGCCCGTGGTGGCGGACGCGGGAGCCGCCGCGGCGGCGGGGACCGCCCGGGGCCCCTCGGGCTCCAGGTGGTACGAGGCGGGCTGCGCCGCGGAGCCGGCCGGGTGCGCCTGCGCGGCGGCCCGCATCTTCGTCATGACGCCGTCGACGTACTTCCAGGCCGTCGGGTTGAAGTCACAAGCCCCCGGGCACTGGTCCCACTTCTCGGGGCTGGGGCCCCAGCTCCCCGTGAAGTGGTCGACCGCGATCGGCTGCCACATGTGGTACTTGTTCCACATCCGGATGATGTCTTCCTTGGCCCGCCGGTCCTGCACGCTCGGCGGAGCCTGGCACGCCCTCGCGTAGCCCCCGTAGTTGTTCCAGGTGCTGGTGATGTACTGGTAGGCCCCGCAGGCGGTGCTCTGGTTCGTCCCGGCATTGCGGTCGTAGACGCCGTTCGACTCCTGCATGCGCAGGGCCCAGAGGAACCAGCCGAGCTGGTGGCTGAAGTCGCCGTCCGGCGGCGCGACGTGGTTGCTCCCGGTTCCTGGCACGGTGGCGGTCGAGCCCGGTCCGGAGACCCCCTCGACCGGCCCCGGCCCAGCGCCGACGGTGTTGCTGGCGTTCACGTCCACGCCGCCCGTGCTGCCGTCGCCGGAGCCGTTGCCGCCGGGAACGTCCTTCGACTTGCGCCCGGGGTCGCGGTCGACATTGTCGTAGGGGCTGTAGCGGGCGAAGTCGGTCTGCGCCTTGGCGAGACCCGCCAGGATCGTCCAGGGGACCTCGGAGTAGTCCTGCGCGCTGCCCGAGGTCTGCTCCGACGCCTGCTTGAGGATGCGCTGCCAGTTGCCGGGGAAGTACTCGGAGACCTTCTCGTCCGATTTCGGCTCCGGCTGGGCTTCCGGGTTGTCGTCGTCGACGTTGACGCCCAGAAGCAGAGCGGCGATCAGAAGAATGGAGATGAAGGCGGCGAAGATCGGCAGGCCGACGGTCAGCAGGATCTTGAGCCTGCTCCGGTTGTGCTCGCTGCTCGACCCGGATGCGCTGGCCTTGTCCTTCTTCTTCTTGTTCTTCTGGTTGCCCTTGGTGTACCTGCTCTGGAAACCGGCCCAGAACGACTCGGGCGCCAGCTTCCCGAGGGGGGACGACCTGAGCTGGCGCATCACGAGCCAGCGGCCGAGCCGGTTGTTCATGGCCTTGTCGTAGACGCCCGGCGCGTACCGGTCGAGGAAGCGCCCGAGAGCGAAGTTGGCGCCCTGGCCCACACCATGGGCGATCTTGTCGCCCTTGGTGTCGCCCTCCGGCATCGTCAGGCCGTACCTGCCCGCGACTTCCTCGGCGGCGTTCTTCGCGGCGTCTTTGGCGGCGTTCTTGGCGGCGTTCTTGGCGGCGTCGCTCAGAGCCTGCTTGACCCCGCGCGGGGACTCGCCGTTCGCCAAGGCCTTGTTCGGATCGTTCGGGTCGCCTTCGGCGGCGCCCTTCGCGGCGGCTCCGGCCGCCCGCTGCCCGGTGAGCGGATTGAGCTTGTTGAGCTTGACCTGTCCGCCCAGGAGCGACGCGTCGCCGTAGGGGTTCTTCCCCTGGCCGTCCACGCCGCGGTCGATGGCCGCCTGCTCCGCGAGGATGTCGGCGACGTTCTGCGGTTGCTGGGCCGCCGCGGCGACCCGGGGGTCCGAATCGAGGGTCGCGACCTCCTCCGGCGTGAGCACGGCCAGGTCGTCGGGCAGTTCGCCCTCCGCCACCGGTTGCAGCGCCGTCGGCCCGGACGTGGGCTGAGGCGGGTCGCCCAGAAGCTCACCGCCGTCCAGAGGCCGCGGTGAGATCTCGGAGCCCTTCCCGGGGCTGCTGTCCTCGTCCATCCAGGGCATTAGCCGCTACCTCGGTTCCGCTACCCTTGCTCAGCTCTACGCTCACCCCCCGGACGCGGGAGACGATCGACCATGACCGTCCGCCGATTCGCGGTGAGGGCAACGGACGGCCGTATACGGGCGCGAGTGCGCGCTAGCCCGCCCGCAAGGCGTATCCGCGCTCGTCCGGCTCCACGAGCAGTTGCACGACCTCCGGCCGCGCCCCGCCCGGACGGGTGATCGTCGCGCTGAACAGGTACTGGCTGTTGCCCGTCCTCGTGGGGTCCGCGACGGTGATCCCCTGCACCGCCGAGCCCGGTGCCATGCCCTTCTTGGCCGGAGACGGCCGCGCCGCGCCGATGAAGGGGATGCCCTTCCAGTTCCCGGACACCGTGGCCGAGGCCGCGGCCGTGGCCAGGTTGAGGGCGCCCGCCGGGACGACCGTCGTGCCTCCGCCCGTCACCGGGACCTTGGCGGCGGCGGTCGCGGTGAAGTCGTTGGCGGAGGCCCCGGTCGGAAGCACCTGCGAAGGGGAAGCGGAGGTGCTGGGCGTCTCACCGGGGCTCGGCGACTCGGTGAGGGTCCGGGGGTCGAGCGTCTGGACCTGGTAGCTCGGCGCCTGCCTCCCGGCGGTGGGGGCGCCGGAGGAGTCGCCGTGGTCGAGGACGGCGCTGACCGCCAGCATCAGGACGATGCCGCCGACGCCCGCCCACACCGCGATGTTCCACCATTCGGGCAGCTCGGTGTCCTGGAACAGGCGCCGCCGCCGGAAGCCCTGGCGGGCGTAGTCGGTCATCTTCGGCATGCCTCTGACCGTCGCCGGCGCGGGTGTCCGGGCAACCGGCCGGCGGTGATGTGTCGCGAATCGTTATGGCGTCCGGGACGCGACCGCGCACGGTTCCAGGCATGAGCGAGGAGGACGACCGCGTCAGGGGGCCGGCGATGCTGGCCGCGACCAACATGCTGAAGCCGCCGCCCGCGGTGATCGGCAGCGTGAACAAGGACATCACGCTGCCCCGTACGGTCAGGCTGACCACGCTCATCGCGGTGCTCATCGGAGCGGCGGCGGGCTTCCTGTTCGCCTTCCTGGTCTTCGGCCCGGGACTGAACGCGCTGATGTACGGACCGGTGCTCGGCGGGGCGGCCGGCTGGGCGACCGTCAACCTCTCCCCGCTGCGCGGGGAGTCGCTGGCGACCTGGCTGGGGCTGCAGATCAACGGGACGCGCAACCGCAGGCTCGTCGTGGACGACCGGCCCGTCCGGCTGTACATCGGCATCGCGCCGCTGCGCCGCACGGCCGCGGGCACGGTCCGCATGCTCCCCGGCGGCGTTCCGGTGGACGCCGTCCGCTGGGACCCGCGCGGTTACCCGCTGCAGGAGATCCCCGGGGCGGACAGGCTGCGGGCGCCGCGCCGCAAGGGCCGAGCGCTGAAGGCCTCCACCCAGCTGTCCAGTGGGCGCGGTGGCGGCAAGCGCCGCGGGTGAGCCGACAGGTACTTGCGCATCCGGGTGAGGGCCGCACGGTCCTGGCTGCAGCGTGACAAATAGAGGAGGGACAATGCCGGAACAGTCACCCACTCGTTTCACCATGGTGCCCGCCCGGCGTTCCAGTGAGCCGACCGCTCGCAGACGGGCGCGGAGGATTCTGGCCGTGCTCTTCCTCGCCGCCGGGCTGAGCATCGTGGCCGTGGTCATCGCCATTTCCAAGGGGAGCGGCGAGACGGACCTGAGTTCGGTCGACCCGAAGGGCCGCGACCTGGCGTACACCGCGGCGGTCAACTTCCTGACCGGCAGGCAGCAGGACGTGCCCCACGCGGAGTCCTTCGACCCGCAGGCGGCGCTGGCGCAAGGCACCGGCGGGACGGCGGCGACCCCGCTCGACTACCGGGCGTTGAACTGGGTCGGGTTCACCCCCCAGCATTTCGGGACGAAGGACCTCGGTTTCACCGAGTTCGAAGTCCACCACTTCCTCGTCGTGATGAACGATTCGGGGGCGGGGACCTCGCCGGCTCCCTCCCCGGCGTCCACCGGCACGCCGCCCGCGTCTCCGGCCGGCAGGACGCCCGCGTCTCCGACCGGCGGGGCGCCCCAGGCGGGTGTGCCCACCCCGGGTGCGTCCACCCCGGGCGCGCCGACCCCGGGCGCGACGGGCGCCACCCCGCAGGGCGCTCCCACGACGAGTCCGGGGCCGGAGGCCGGAGGCAGTGAGTCCCCGTCGGTGAACTCGCACGTGCTCCAGCTGGACGTGACGGTGCTGCTCGACCCCTCAGGGCCCCGGCTGGCCGCCGCACCCGCCTTTTCGGTCTGGAAGAACGGGGCCGGCAAGCCGAAGGGAACCGGCGACTACACCAATTACAACGGACTGACCACACAGGTCAGCACCGAGTCCAAAAACCAGATTCTGCGGTGGGCCGCGGCCTATGCAACAGGCGATTCGGCGGGACTGCTCGCCGTTACCGGCGACCAGGACTCCTCCCACCGGTACGAGGGCCTGTCCGGGTTCCGCCTGGCGGACTCGCCCCAGGCCGTGCAGATCCTCTCGGCGATCAAGACGCTCGACGACCAGCTCGTCGTCCGGGTGCGGATCATGCTTGCCAGAGCGGACCAGCCCGGGACGGTTCCTGGAAAGAAGACCGTTCAACCATTCACTAGCTTCGCTGACTTCGATCTGCTGGTGGGAGCCAGCGGAGCGCAACCACCAGTGCTCGCGTGGGGTCCTGCCGGTTCCGCGGCGGATATGGAGCCCTACAGCAACGCACTGCAGAACTGACCGGGGCCTTACAACCTGGAGGGAATGAGAATGTCAGTTCCTGGTTTGTACATACTTGCGGGACCAGATCTTGGAACCAAGGGTAGCGACAGCTTTTTCGATTCGCCCGCGGGCAAGGCGCTCGTCGCCATCTGCGGCGCGATCGCGGTCGTCATCGTGGTGATCGGCATCCTCCGGATGGTCAACGGGATCGGCCGTGGACGTCCGGGTGAGGCCTTCAAGTCGCTCATGTTCGCTCTGCTCATCGGCGGAATGCTGTTCAACCTCGGTATCACCGTCAAGGGCGTCAACATGATGAGCGGCCTCGTCGTGAAGATCTTCGACAGCGTCAACAGCGTCGCCAATAGCGGCGGTTGACGCAGGCACCTCAGCGTAAGGAGTGACGATGGCGGACTCGAGGGGCAGGCCGGACGACAGACCCACGGACCTGGTCGGTGGTGGTTATGTCTTCCCCACCGTGGTCCTGCTGGTGTTCGCGGTCATCCTGGCCGTGCTCATCCCGGCTCTCTGCGCCTGGGTCCTGCTCATCCCGCTGCGCCGTTTCCTCGCCCGGCGGGACTGGGCCATCGTCACGCTGGCCGGTGTGGTGGGGCTCGCCCTGCGGGCCAAGGAGAACGCGTACGCCTACGGTTACTGGCTGGCCAGCTTCGCCGACTTCGGCCCGGGGGAGCCCGGGAAGGTGCCCGTCACCGTGCTGCTGTCGCTGACCGCGGTGCTCGCGGGGCTCTTCGGCCTGATCGTCGGCAGGGCCCGCGGGTCGGTGATCATGGGGCTGTCGTCCTTCCTGCGCAAGAAGAAGAAGTTCGTCGACCTGTTCGACGGCACCTGGTTCCGGCAGAAGGAGCTCGTCGACGACCCGATCACTCCTCGGGACGGCCGGCGGGAGATGCTGAAGAAGCGGGTGGCCACCCGGGTGACCGTGGCCGACATCCCGGCGGTGCACGGCCCCTACGCCACGGAGAAGGCCAGGAAGACGCCGATCAAGGCCAAGACGATCCCCCTGGGGCTCGGGGCCAACGACCGGCCGGTGTTTCTGAGCACCCAGGAGATGGGCATGCACGGCGCCGTGGTCGGCTCCACCGGCAGCGGCAAGACCGTCACGCTGATGTGGATCATCGGGGCGGCGCTCGACATGGGCTTCGACGTCACCGTCCTCGACATGAAGGAGGACACCGAGCCGGGCGGCCTGCGCGACTTCCTGCGCGCCTACGCGCAGGCGCACCGCATGCCGATGCAGGAGATCGCCCTCGGCGACGAGCAGCCGGCCTTCTGGTTCAACGCCCTCGCGGGCATGTCCGCCGACGAGGCGTTCGACACCATCATGACGATGGTCGAGTTCGACGACGCCTACTGGCAGGCGCTGAACCGCAAGGTCCTCCAGCAGGTCGTCCAGATGCTGCACGAGGCCGCCGAGGTCGCGCCGGACCGTTTCGCGCCGCCCAACATGCTCGAGATCGGCAAGATCATGGAGCACGGCGAGAACATGAAGGGCGCGGTCAAGGAGCAGGTCCTCGCGATCGACGGGGTCCGCGGCTTCGGCCACTGCACCGAGCGCTACACCAACGTGCTCCGGCCGTCCCGCGACGAGGGGGTCTCGGCGGCGAGCTTCGGCACCAAGCTGACCGGCCTGTACGACTCGGGCGCGGGCCGCCGCATCCTGGTCCCCGGGCAGGACCGCCAGATGATCGACGTCCGGCGGGAGGGGCTCACCTACATCGGGCTCAACTCCCTCGGCCAGCCCGACATGGCGAAGATCCTTTCCTCCTCGGCGCTGCAGCGGCTGTCGGTGTACGCCGCGCAGCGGATCCAGGGCCGCGCCCCCAAGGACAAGCCGCGGCTCATCGTGGTGGACGAGGCGAACTTCATCGATCGCGAGATCGCCATGAACATGCTGTCCAGGGTCCGGTCCGCGCTGTTCAACATGATCCTCTGCACCCAGGGGCCGACGGACTGGATCGACAAGGACGGCGACGACTGGTCGCGCCTCACCCAGAACATCAACTGGCTGATCGCCATGGCCCAGTCGTCCCCGGAGGCCGCGGAGAAGTGCGCGGACTTCCTCGGCATGCGCGACAACAACAAGTTCAGCGAGCGGGTCGGCCAGGACGGCCACACCCAGAACCTGCAGGCCATGGGGGAGGAGCAGTACATCGTCTTCCCGAAGGAGCTGCGCGCCCTCGGCACCGGTGAGGGGTACCTGCGGGTCAACAAGCCGGCCAGCAGGGTCGAGTACGTGATCATTCCGATGCGGAAGCAGGAGCTGGACCGCTACCAGCCGCCCGCGCCGCACGGCGTGCCGGTCACGATGCCGCTGGGCGGCCCGCAGGGGACGAGGGGAACGGTGTGAGGCCGCCGCGGCGCCGTCCTAAGGACGAGGCGCGCCCGAAGGACGAGGCGCGCCCGAAGGAGAAGGCGCGCCCGAAGGAGAAGGCGCGGCCGGACGACGAGGCGCGGGAACGGCGGATCGACCCTCTGGCGGTCGCCCTGGAGTCCGCGATCATCGTGCTGCTCGGCTTCGTCCTCGCGGGCCTCTCGATCGGGCTGCTCATCCTCCAGGCCGGGGACGTCGTCACGTTCGACGTGGGGGACGTGGTCACCGCCGGTGCGGCGGGCGTCGCCGCCGCCGCGGTGGTCCGGCTGAACGTGCGGCTCCACCGGCGCTGGAAGAAGACGATCGGCAGGTTCACCGCCGCCGCCGCGCTGTGCGCCCTCGCCGGGGCCGCGGGAGCCCTCGTGGTGCTGGTGCCGAGCGAGTGCCCGGGCGGGCTCTTCAGCACGGGCCGGTGCGGGGTGCGCGAGGCGGCCGCCTGGGGGCAGGTGGCCGGGCTGGCCTCGGTGCTGAACTTCATGATCGCCGGCATGGCGCTGGCGGTCTGGCGGCTCGTCCGGCGGCTCGCCCGGGAGGTCCGGGACGTGGTCCGCGACGGGTCGGAGCAGGGCGTCGCCTGGTTCAGGGCGCTGAAGAACGTCCGGAAGCGCCGGGGCGGCGCGCGCGAGGCCGGCGGGGAGGCGCGCGGCGCGCAGGACTCCAAGGGCCGCCCCACGCCGCGCCGTGCGGACGCCGAACAGGCCCGCCGCAAACGGCTCCGCGCGCGGGCCTGAGCCGCGGCCCCGGAGTGAGCGTCCAAGGGAGATCCATGTACGAGGTCGGACGGGCCGGAGACTTCGTCTCCCGGCAGATGTGGCGCCACCGGACCCGGGGGTCTCTCTACGCCGCCGGGGCCGCCACGCTGGCTCTCACGGCCGCGGGCGCCCTTCTGGGGGCGCTGCTCCTGGACGGCGGTGCGCTGAGAGTGTCGGCGGCGGTCGCCGGGGTGGCCGCGGCGGCGGGATGCGGGTACGCGTGGATCCGCGCAACGCGGGCCCTGGGGCAGGCCCGGCGGTCGGCCGTGGGCGCGCGGTCCGAGCGCGAGGTGCGCGCGGCCGTCCGGCGCACGGACTCGGTCGCGGCGGCCTACGGGCTCGTCCTCGGCTCCCGCGGCGGCGACTGCGACACGGTGGTCTTCACCCGCGGCTGCGGGGCCGCGGCCATCGAGGTGAAGACGGGCCACGGCCGGGTCTCCGCCGAGGGCGGCACCATGCGGGTCGGCAAGCGCGTGCTGCACGGCGACCCCGTCCGGCAGGCGGCGAACCAGGCGCGGAGGCTGTCCCGCAAGCTGGGCGGCAGGACGGTCCTGGCGGTCGTGTGCGTGCCGGGAATGCGGAATCGGCCGTTCACCACTGCCGACGGCGTGTGGGTGTGCTCCGCACGGGACCTGCAAGCGGTCCTGGACCGTGCTCCGCGCGTCTTCGGCGCGGCGGAGGAAGCGCGGGAGACGATGCGGGGCCTCTGGCATGCGGCCCCGGCCTGACCGGCTACGGCACTTCCGGACGCCACATCAGCGAGGCGACGACCAGCAGGACGCTCATGCAGGTGATGACGAGGGTGATGAGCGTGGGCATGAGGTCGACGCCGCCGAGCCCCGGCAGCCGGCCGGACCGCGAGCGGCGGACCGCGCCTGCGGCTTCGTCCGGCGCCTCGTCCGGGAGGACGTCGTCGGTGTGCTCTTCGAAGAACCAGCCGCTCTGCGGGGTGCCGGCGGCGCCGTTCTGGTCGGCGGCCGGCGCCCAGCCCGCGGCGGGCTCCGGTTGGTACGCGCCCCCGGCCGTGGGGAAGCCGTGAGGCGGCGCCGCGGGCACCGCACCGGGCGCGCTGGCGGGCGGGTAGCCGACGCCGGGGGCGGCGGTGTGCGGGGCGCTCGCCGGGGCGCCGAAGGGCGACCCGGGCGGCGTACCCGGCGGCACGCCATGGTTCGGCGGCGCACTGGGAGTCGGCGCGCTGGGAGCCGGGGCGACGCCGTAGTTCGGGGCAACGCCGTGCTGAGCGTTCGGCGGGAAGTTCTGCTGGGGGCTTTGCGGGAGGCTTTGCTGGGGGCTCGGCGGGACGTTCTGCGGCGCGCTTGGCGGAACGCCCTGCTGGGGGCGCGGCGGGACGTTCTGCTGGGAGCGCGGCGGGTTCGTCGACGGGTTCGTCGACGGGGCGGGACGGGTGTTCCGCTTTCCGGAGGGGGCTTTGGAACCGGCGGCCTTCGCGCCGGTTCCGCCGGGCGCCGCGCTGGGCGCGGAGGAGCCGGGCGCGGAGTTGGGACCGCTCCAGTCTCCGCCGGGGGCCTCGGTGGGCGCCCCCGGGGCGGCGCTCCAGGAGTCCCAGGTCCCGAGCGAGGCCCAGGGGTCGCTCTGCGCGGGCTCCGCGTCGCGCCGCGGCTGCTCGGACTCGGGGGCGGCGGACTTCCCGCCGGCCGCCGGCGGGGCCGCGGCGGGCTCCTCGGCGGCGTCCGCGGTGTCATCGATGATGACCCACGAGGACGCCTCCCCGGCGCCGCCGGCCGCTCCCGCGCCGGGGCCGCCCGCGTGCTCCCGTCCGTCGTTCATCCTGCCCGTCCTTCGATCCTCCGGGCGCCCTCGGGCGTCTCGACGACGGGCTGGAGCAGCTTGGCCAGCGCCTTCTGCTGGATCTGCCGCACCCCTTCGCGGGACAGCCCGAGTCGTTCGCCGATGACGCGCAACGCCTGCTCCGGCTCGCCGTCCAGTCCGAACCGGCGCGTCAGTACGTACCGTTCGCGGGGGTCGAGCAACGGCAAGCCGCGGCTGCTGAGGGCGCGCAGGTCGAAGCGGAGCATCACCTCGTCCTCGATGCTCGGGGACGCGTCGGGCAGCCGGTCCTCCCACGCGACGTCGTCCTCGCCCGGACCGCCCGCGACCGTGTGCAGGCTGTCCAGCCGGGGGGCGTCGAGCACGCGGCGCACCTGGGCCTCGGTCACGCCCGCGCGGCGGGCGATGTCGGCGTGGTCGAGCGGGGCGTCCGGCCCGGCCTCCTCCAGGAACGCCCGCTCGGCGGCCAGGATGGCCGGGCGCTTCTCGAAGTCCCCGGGATTGAGGTTGGGGTGGTCGGCGTCCCGCACCGCGCGCAGCACCTCCCGCTGGATGGGCTTGAACGCCCAGCTGGCGAAGGGGCCGCGGTTGGGGTCGTAGGAGGCGATCGCCCAGAGGAGCCCGACCTTGCCGGCGCTCTCGAAGTCCTCGATGTGCTCGCTGGACTTCGACGTGAACATCGTGACGTACCGGCGCACGAGGCCGAAGTTCGCGATCATGATTTCCAGCGTGAGGTCGTCGAACTCACGCTCGACCCGCCGTAGCACCAGTTCCGAGAGCATGTCGATCTCGCCGGAGTCGGCCCGCGCACGCAGCGCGGCGAGGCGCTCCTGGAGTTCGTGGCGACGGGCGAAGAGCTCGTCGTTGCGGGTACGGAACTCGTCGGCGGTGGGGCGCTCACCACGCCCTGGCTGCTCGCTGTCCATCCGTCTCCCTCGGCTAGTCGGGAATGCGAGGCTGGAGTTGTAGCTATGCACGTTCGATGCCGAACGGACCGGGAACGGTCGGAACTGAAACAGATCGTTGATACGTTCGCAGGCCGTTCGGACGGTCGCGAGACACTTGCTCGGCCGCTGAAAACGCGCGCTCGGCCGGGCGCCGGCGGAAGATCGCAGTTGAGCGCATCGCGGGGAGGCGCGCGACAGTCCGGAGAGGGATCCCCCCGACAAGTTCGTTGACAGAAAATTGACCTTCTATGGATCAGCTGTTGCCCCGCTGATGGTCGTTTGGTGTACACGCGGTGTGCCGGCAGCGGGAACGCCGAACCAGTTCCCCGCGTCGGGTTGCGGATTCCGGAACCGACGGACTCTAGAGGGCAGGGGGCAGGCGCTTAGGCTGCGGTAGGAACGGGCGAGGCCACGGGCCTCGTCTGCCAACGAAAGGAAGAACGACGGTGCAAACGATCCTCAGCGATCTCGGTCTCGAATCCCCGCTCGTCGGGACGACGGTGACCGCACACATCAGGTCGAGCGGCCCGGACGGGTTCCGCTGCGCCGTCTATGACGTCGCGACCGGGGAGGCCCGCGACGCCCTGCTGCCGCGCGCCGACGCCTTCGACCTGCCCGAGGGGGCCGCCCCGCCCGAACTGGCGGCGGGCAGCAAGGTCATCGCGCTGGTCGTCGGCGTCACCGCCGGCGCGGACCCGGGCTCCGAGCGGCTCATGCTCTCGGTCACGGCGCCCGAGCTCGTCGAGCGCCTGCTGGCGGGGTTCGTCGACGAACTGCTCAACGGCAAGGTCGTCATCAAGGCCATCGCCCGGGTCGCCGGGACCAAGACGAAGATCGCCGTGGCGCCCACCGTCACCGGCGTCGACGCGCGGGGAGCCTGCATCGGCCGCGGCGCGAGCCGGCTGAAGGGCGCCCAGAACCTGCTGAACCACGGCTACGGCAGGGAGCGCCTGGAGATCATCGAGTACGCCAAGGACCCGGCCGCCTTCCTGGTGAACGCCATGAACCCGGTGCAGGTCACCGACGCGCTCGCCGAGCGCGGGAACGCGATCGTCGCCGTCGAGGAGCACCAGCTCTCCGGCGGCATCGGCGAGGGCGGCCTGAACGCCCAGCTCGCCGGGCGGCTGACCGGCCACTACGTGCGGGTCGTCAAGACCGGCACCGACCTTCGCGAGGCGCTCGACCAGCTCGTGGCCGACAAGGCCGCCGCGGAGAAGGGCTGAGGCGACCGCCGTGGTCCCGGTGGTCGTGCACGCCCGGGCGGGGGTCCCGCCCTGCGGCGTAGAGGATCTGAGCGGCCCGGCCGGGGGGACCCTGGACCGGGAGACGCTCGTCGCGGCCGGCCAGGCGCTGACCTGGCGGTCGGTCTTCACCAGCGGCTCGCTCACCGCGATCCCGCTGACCCCGGCGTCCGCGGTGATCATCGGGCACGACGGGGAGACGCCGCCGGAGCTGTGGCACGACCGGTTCACCCGGGGGTTCGCCCACCGGATGGCGGGCGAGCTCACCATCGCCTCGGTCACCGCGGGGCTGCTCGGCGAGACGGTCTCCGGGAACCGGGACGAGGACGCGAAGCTGCTCGGCTCGGCGATCGACGGGCTCGCCCGGCTGCTCACCGACCTGGAGGAGGCGTGCTCGCCCGGCGAGAAGGCGGACCGGATCGTGGCCGACACCGTCCGGACCCACTCCGCCCTGCTGGGCGCGCTCGCCCACCAGCAGGTCTCGGCCCGCGACCAGGGCGACTTCATCGTCCACACGGTGCGGTCGGTCGCCCGGCACCTGACCCGGTCGGACCTGGAGTCGATGCGGGCCCGGATCGGGCTGCCGTGGCCGGCCCGCGTGACCAGCGGGGTCGGCGATCAGCTGGGGCTGGCCCGGTGGCGGGCCACCATGCAGTCCGACGGCGACCAGATGTGGTGCCGGCTCGAAGCGCAGAACGTCCTGGTCACCGAGCTGTGGCTGCGGAATCCTCAGGAGCCGCCGGAATGAGGTACCCGAATCCCGTCCGGGTCACGATCACGCCGTCGCCGAGCTTGCGGCGCAGCCGGGACACGTGCTCGGCCAGCGTCCGGGAGACGCCCCGGTCGGTGCCCCACACGTGCAGCATGATCTCCTCCTTCGAGACCGCACGGCCGCGGTTCACCGCCAGGAACTCCAGGACGGCGTACTCCATGGGGGCCAGCCGCACCTCCGCTCCCTCCCGGAACACCTGCCGGGCGGTGAAGTCGACCCGGACCGGCGGGATGTCGAGGAGGTCGCCGCGGGTCTCGCCGGCGTGCCGGGCGATGGTGCCCGCGCTGCGCCGGAGCAGCGCCTGGATCCGGGCGATGAGCACTTCCGGGTGGAAGGGCTTGACGACGTAGTCGTCCGCGCCCAGCCGCAGCCCGAGCGCCTGCTCGTGCGGTTCGGAGCGGGCGGTCAGCAGGATGATCGGCGTGGTGTTCCCCTGGTCGCGCAGCTGGTCGATCAGGGACAGCCCGTCGATGTCGGGGAGGTTGATGTCCAGCAGTGCGAGGTCGATGTCCCCCCGGCGCAGCGCCAGCCGGGCCAGCTCGCCGTTGGCCACCGACTCGACCTGGTAGTGGCGCTTGCGCAGCAGTCCCGACACGAGCTTCACGAGACGCGCATCATCATCTACCACCAGGATCCGCGCCATGGCGCCATGATAACGGGGGTGCGACAGCCATCCGGAGTGGCAGGAAACAGGCCGAGGTGCCGGCAGGGCGCCGTGTGCTGTACGGCGTGGTCGCGGCCGTCGTCGTCCTGAGCGTCTTCGGGATGAGCGGTTCGCCGTACAACCGGGTCGGTCCCGGGCCGGCGATCCAGGTCGGCCGCCCGGAGGGCGGGTCCTGGTCGGTCCTGACGGCCCGCGTGCAGCGCAGCAACTGGTTCCAGTGGGGGAAGGCCGAACTCACCGGGGAACGCCTGGTCCGGGACGCGGGGCCGGGCCGCGGCGCCGCTCCGGCGCCGGGCGCCGACGCGATGAGCACCGCGCAGACGCACGCCGCGCTGGTCGCCGCCCAGCTCGCCGCCGGGCGGGCACCGGTGAGCGCCGCCGGCCTGCAGGTGAGCGCGGTCGGCGGGGCGGCCGCCGGAAGCGGCCTGCGCCCCGGCGACGTCCTCCTGGCGGCGGGCACCGCCGACCGTCTGACCCCGCTGCGCGCACCGGCAGACCTGGAGACGGCGGTCGCCGGGCGCGCGACCGTGCACGTGCTCGTCGTCCCGCACCTGTCCGGCGACGCGTGGGGGAGCGCCGAGGTCCGGCGGTTCCCCGTCGGCCGGCTCGCCGGGACGGTGGCAGGCCCCACCGTCTCGGTCACCGCCTACCCCCTCGGCCCGGTGGAGGGGCCGTCGGCGGGGCTCATCCTGGCGCTGGCCCGACTCGACGCGCTCACCCCGGGCGACCTGACCGGCGGGCGCCGCGTCGCCGGGACCGGCGCGATCGGACTCGGCGGGACCGTGACCGGCGTCGGCGACGTCCCCGAGAAGGTGCGCGCGGCGGTCGAGGCGCGCATGGACGTGTTCCTCGTGCCGATCTGG
The DNA here is from genome assembly GCF_040653135.1 of Actinomadura sp. NPDC048021. Lineage (NCBI taxonomy): Bacteria > Bacillati > Actinomycetota > Actinomycetes > Streptosporangiales > Thermomonosporaceae > Actinomadura > Actinomadura sp. NPDC048021. The sequence continues at coordinate 545,753 of NZ_JBEZJQ010000001.1, read as the reverse complement.
CAGCGGTCCGCCGCGGTCGCGGCGGCCGAGGGCACCCGCCTGCGGGTCGTGCCGGTCCGCACGGTGTCGGAGGCCGTCGAGCGGCTCTGCGCCGACGGAGGCCGCGCTCCGATCTGCTGACGCCCGGCTTGCCGGGACGGCGGAGGCGGGATCGCTCAGGGGCGGCGGAGGTGGGGCAGCAGCGCGGCGAGCACGCGCCGGTCGACGACGGGGTCGCTCTCCCCGAGCCAGGCCGCGATCCGCTCGCTGACCTGCTCCAGGGAGCCCGCGAGCAGGTCGCCGTACTCGGGCTCGGGGAACCGTGCCTGGGACGACCGCACGGGATCGTCCGGAAGCACGGCGACGAACCCGCGCACCCGCACGCGGCGCGGCACCACCTTGCGGATCTCCTTCACCGCGGCGCCGATGCCGGTGTCGCCGCCGGGGAACGGGCGCCCGATGGCCGTGAGCGCGCCCTTGCCCGTCCAGGCGTAGGCCCCGGCGGGCCAGCGGCGGGCCATGACGACGGCGAGCCGGTCGCCCCGCAGCACGACGTGCTCGACATAGTGCACCGCCTGCCCGGACGGCCGCGGCGCCGTGAGCGCGTGCACGATCCGGACCCCGTCGAGCCGGGCGAGCCGCTCCAGCCCGGCGGCGCTCTCCCGCGCCACCACCTGCCGGGAGAGGTCGTGGTCGAGCCCCGCCCCGGGCACGTTGAAGATCTGGTAGTCGAGCGACTCGGGGGCGATCAGCCGGTCCAGCTCGCGGCCCTTCCGGACGAGGTGCGGCGCCGCGGCCAGTCCCGCGCCCCCCACGGCGAGCCCCAGCAGCACGCCGCAGAGCGTCCAGAAGGCGCCGCCCTTCGTCTCGGCGGCGGCGAGCACGGCGCCCCCGGCGAACGTCAGCACGCACACGGCCCAGAGCCAGGACAGGGACCGCAGCGTGGGCTCCAGCGCGATGAGCGGCATGGCGACCACGGGGAAGGCCACCAGGAGGAGGAACCCGAGCGGAAGCCCCGCGGGCCACAGCGCGAACACCGCGACCAGGAACACCACCGTCCATGCGGCGACGGCCGCCACCCGGTACCAGTGGGAGCCGAACCGGGGGCGGACGCGCGGGGCGGAACCGGGCGGGGGCGCCTGCGGCTTCGTGAAGGAGGGACCGGGCGGCGGGGTGCCGGAAGGGCCTCCGGATCCCGCGCCTTCCCGCCGTCCCCCGCTCTCCGCCCCCGGCCTCGGACCTGGCCCCGGCCGCGGCTCGGGATCGGGGGCCGGGTCGGGTTCCGGCCGGGAGGGAGGCGGCTCGGGCGGGGCCGTCCGGCCGCGAGCGTCGTACGCGGCGCGGGACGCCGGGTCCTTCAACGTGTCGTACGCCGTCTTGACCAGCCGGAACAGGCCGGAGGTGCCGCTGGCGTCGGGATGCACCGCGCGCATCGCCCTGCGGTACGCCCGCGTGATCTCCTCCGGCGTCGCGGTCCGCTCCACGCCGAGGAGTTCGTAGTAGTCCGGCTGATCGCTTCTCATCGCATCCCACTCGTCATCGGTCGTCCCTCCCGACCGTCCGCTGTTCCCGCCCCGCGGCTGGCCGGGAGCCGGCGGTGAGCGAAGACGGGCGGGGAGAACGGCTCCTCCCCGCCCGGCTCACTGGGTGCGCCTCGCAGCGCGCGGTCAGTCCTCCGCCGCGGGGACCGCCCAGAGGGTGATCATCGTGGCGGCGAACGTGGCGACCCCCGCGATGACGCAGGGGATGACGACCTGCCAGGCCGGGAACGTGGTCAGGGCCATGGCGCCCACGCCCGTCAGGCTGAAGGAGGCGGTGAAGAGGCCCCCGATCGCCGCGCCGAGCACGGGGTGGTGATACCCGCGCCACGTCCGGCGCAGGGACTGGACCGTCTGCGCGGTCCCGATGTAGAGCAGGATCACGCAGACGATGAACGGCACGACCACCGCGTCGAACGCCCACAGCAGCAGGAACACGGCCACGGTGGGGTAGAACGCGAGACGGAGGATCTCCTTGCGGTAGTTCGTCCAGCTCGCGAGGAGTTCGATCTCCTTGACCCGCGGGACGTCCGCGCGCTCGCGGAGCCACGGGAGGCGCAGCGCCAGCAGGAAGAGCAGGGCGGTGACGCCGGTCGCCGCCGTGATCACGCTGAAGGCGATGTGCACGCCCTGGAGGGTCCGCCCCGTGGGGACGTGGAGCACGGTCGCCGCGACGAAGACCCACGCCAGTGCGGCCGACAGGACCCGGGCCCTACGTGCCCGGGTTGATTCGGTTTTGGACATTCTGTTCTCGCTTTCCGTTGAGACGGGATCTGCCGGTCCCGAGGACTCGGCAGGCAATGACGACCGTGCGAAGTGGACGGGAAACGGCAACCGCCCCCACGAGGGGGCCGACCACGCGGCCGGAAAACGGAATGCCCCGGTGGGAACGGCGTCAGCCGTCCCCACCGGGGCACCGGTGTGCTCACTTCCTCCGGCAGGAGGAAGCGTGGGTGCCTCCGGTGAAACGGCCGTGGCCGCTCCACCGGAGACGGTGGTTCCCTTCGGTGGCCGCTAGGCGACTACCGCAGGTAGCTCTCCGGGAGCAGGTCGACCGGGTCGACCCACATCCCGTGGTAGAGCCCCGAGATGCCGAGCCGGTCGTTGACCGACACGACACGTCCCGGGTCACTGCGGTACATGACGGCCCCCTGCTCGAGGGGGACGAAGTGCGAGAAGGGGTAGACGGCGAACGAACCGCCGCGGAACGTGAGCTTGCCGTGCTCGGTGAGGACCCTGGTCCACTCCTGCACGAAGTGCTCGATGGTCTGTTCCACGTAGTCGTTGACCGACATGACGGCGCCCACCAGCATCTGCCGGAGCACCGCCACCACGTAGGAGGCTCCGCACAGTTCCTGGACCGTGCGGAGTTCCGGTTCGAGGTACTTGCCCGCGAACTTGACCTTCGTCCGGAGTTCCGGGTCGAGGATCAGGTTCCAGAGTTCGTCCCCCGAGTTCCGCATCGTGTCCACCAGGACCTGGAGGCTCGGGGCGTGGCGCCCCGGCTTCATGCCCACCAGGACCTCGTCGAGCGGTGCGAGTTCGTCACGGTCGACGATGTCCGCCGGGTCGAACCGGTCACCCTGGACCTCCCGAAGGATCTCCATGGTGCGGTCGCTTCCCTGTCGGCATCGCCTGGTGGCTTCCTCGCACCACCGCTGATAGGCCCTGGCCGAGGTCTGCTCCTGCTGCATGGCCGGGAGCAGGTAGGTCCAGTAGGCCCTCTGCGGCACGTCGATCACCTTGGGGCACCGGAGGTTCTCCGGTGCGTGCGCCATCACGTTTCCGGCGAAGGTGGCCGCCAGGCGCGCGAGGTTCTCCTCGTAGAAGGAGAGCTCCCGGACGAATCCGGCCGAGGTGATGAACTCGCCCACGTTCCCTTCCGCGCCGTGAGAGCCGAGCTGGAACGAGGTCCGCCGGCCTTCCGGGTCGGTAGAGATGGTGGCCCTGCTGCTGCCGTTGCAGCCACCCATGACGACGGACACGATCTCCGGCCTGTCGGCCAGGGCCTTGTCCGGTTCGCCGAGGATGAGCACGTGGTCGAAGGCGTTGCCGAGCTTGAAGCCGGCGTAGGCCCCCTGCACGTACGCGGAGCCGTCCTTCCTGAACCGGAGTTCGTAGACGACGCTCTCGTCCGCGACGGTGCCCGGGTCGACCGTCAGCTGGAGACCCCTCACGAGGTCCCCGACCTTCCGGCCGGCCTTGGTCGTGATCTTGCCCGCGCCGAAGTCCAGGTGCCCGAGAGCACCCTTCACCGGCTCGGGCGACCACAACCAGTTCGGCGTGATCAGGGCGCGCTCCCGTCCGAGGTGGACGGGGGTGATGCGGGACGAGTCGGGCCCGTCGGGGTCCGACTCTGTTGCCCAGCGGATGAGACCGCCGGAGTCCGGGCGTGCCATATGGCACACCTCCTTTTGGGTTGTACTGCGCCCGGGACTGAGTCCGGGCGGCGCGGCTCGGAAGCCACTCACGTGGTTGAGCCACGCACAGTTGACTGTGCTGGTCGAACACGGATCGGCAAGTGAAAATCGAAATGACGGCCGTGTAACCGAGGTAACAGAAGATCGGTGACCTGGAGAGACGGGAAGAGGCGGGGGGCCGGGCCTGCGACCTTGACCCCGCCAGGGGGGGAGTCCGGGCCGACA